>NZ_JACJDS010000039.1:0-47500 GCF_014163635.1 Pseudoalteromonas sp. SR44-8 | reverse complement strand
TAAAAGTTTTTTGTCTTTCGACAGCTCAATGAATTCTGAATTTATTTAATATCTTTCGATATTGAATTGACTGTGCCGAAGCAACTTATAAATAAGTTACTTCTGTTGGTCACTCAGTTTCAATTGAGACTCTAAATTTTTTGCCTTGCTTAGCGAACTAAGCTTGGCTGTTAGAACTCAATCTGTACGAGTGCCCACACAGATGATTGCTTTATATTGTTAAAGAACGTTGCGACATTGTCGCTAGGGATGCGTATAATACATCCTTTATTTTTCGAGTCAACACTTAGTTTTAAACTTTCTTGCGAATATTTAAAACCGAAGTTTTATTTAACTCTCTGAGTTGTTCGTGCCTCGCTATGCGTTGGCGTTTCCCGTCTCAGTGGGGTCGCATTATAGGGAGATCCAAAAACAGATCAACACTTTTTTTGATCTTTTTTGATTTAATTGACTGTTCGAACAAATTTAGTGCATAAAGGTGGTTTTTAATACAATAAAAGGGCTTTTACAGCCCTTTTGTTACTTAACAATAAACTTCCAACCAGCTTTTGCTTGCTGTTTAGACTCTTGTTGGAGCTCACTTGCCATTAGCGGGTGCGCTTTTAGCCAATCATTTTCAAATATTAGTGTTAGAGCGTCATTATTAACAGTTAATACTAATTTTGGTAATACATCATCTTGGCGACGCATTGATAAGATCACTGCGATCCTAAGCAACCGTGTTACATACTGAGTAAGCTGAGCATGGCAGCCTAAATACTCAAAAACATTCTTTTGCAGATCTGAACGATGTGCATTCGCTACAGCCGCAATAATTTTATGCTCCGATTGTGAAAAGCCTGGCATATCGGTGTTTTCTAAAATATAAGCGGTGTGCTTTTGATATTGCTTATACTCAATTAACAAACCAATCTCATGCAATTGCGCAATCGCTTTTAGTAAAGGCAGGCCACTATTGTTGAATAGTGGCCACTGCTCGCTGACTTGAGCTGCGAGGTGACTGGCGAGTTCTGCAACTCGGTTCGCTTGTTTTTGATCGACATGATAACGGCTCATCAGGCCATCAACAGTGCGCTTTCGAATATCATGATTATGAAACTCAGGGATCATGCTATAAAGCACACCTTCACGAAGTGCGCCTCCTGCTAATCCCATTTTATCAATTTCAAGCGCTTCGAATAAAGCAATTAAAATAGCGAGCCCTGACACAAAAACTAAACGTCTTTCTTCACTAAGCCCAGGTAAATCTAGCTCAGCGATGGTCTCATAGGCGATCGATTGCTTTTTAATTTTATTGAGTTTATCTAAACTCAGTGTTTCATCGAGTGATTGTGCCACCATAATTTCTTGGATAGCTTGTACAGTACCCGATGCACCTGATGCAATCTCCCAACCCGCCACTTTATAACTTGGCGCTATATCATCAATAACTACTCGTGCGGCTTTAATAGCAGCATTGAAATTAGCGTCATTGAGTTTACAGTCTTTAAAGTAACGTTCTAGGTAGGTAACACAGCCCATGTTTAGGCTTTTATAATGTAGTGCGTCGAATCCCTTACCTATAACTACCTCAGTACTGGCACCGCCAATATCTATTACTAGTTGGCGACCACTACATGAAGATGTATGCGCAACGCCTTTATAAATAGTGCGCGCTTCTAGCTCACCACTAATGACATTAATTTTATGCGCAAGGATTTGCTCGGCTTTGATTTTAAATTCATCAGCATTCGTTGCTAAGCGCAAAGTAGCGGTGGCAACAATAGTAATGTTGTTTTTAGGGATATCTTGAAGACGCTCTGCAAATAGTGCGAGACATTCCCAGCCTCGTTGCATTGCTTCTGTGCTCAGTAAATTATCATCATTTAGCCCTGCGGCTAATCTGACTTTGCGTTTAACTCGGCCTATTGTTTGTAAGCCGCCAGCAATTGACTTAGCGATCAACATGTGAAAACTGTTAGATCCTAAATCAATTACTGCATAAACATTTTTTTGCGGTTTAAGTTGCCCCACCGTTCAAAAACCTCTAGTTACTACTACGACTATAACGACGGTCGCAATTACGACCGTGCTTTTTGGTAACTATTGTTTGGTCTACGTCCGCTGTTGTTACTACGACTACGTGGGCCTGTTGAATAATTACGCTTTCTTTGAATAGTAGGCTTAGTTAAATCATCAAGCAATGCACTTTTATCATAATGTGATAAAGGAATGCTGTGCTCTATGTATTCTTCAATTTCATGAAGATTATATGCGTACTGCTCACATGCAAAACTAATTGCCTTACCTGATGCCCCAGCGCGTGCTGTACGGCCAATACGATGAACATAATCTTCACAATCATCTGGTAAGTCGAAGTTAAATACATGACTCACTTCAGGGATATGTAAGCCACGAGCAGCAACATCTGTTGCCACAAGGAAGTCTAAATCACCTTTAGAGAATTGCGCTAAAATTGATTGGCGTTTTTTCTGATTTACGTCACCAGTGAGCATTCCCACCCGGTGTCCATCAGACTTTAACCATGCATAAACCGTTTCACAGCTATGTTTAGTATTTGCAAACACAATGGCTTTCTCAGGCCATTCTTCTTCAATCAAAGTTAATAACAGCTTAACTTTATCTTCTTGAGAAGGATGAAATAACTCTTCAACAATGCGCTTGCCAGTTTTCACATCAGGTTCAATTTGTACATGCTCTGGGTTTGTCATGTGCTCAAACGCCAGTTCTTGAACGCGATACGATAACGTTGCTGAAAATAATAAATTAAGGCGTTGTGATGTATCCGGCATACGGCGGAACATATAGCGAATGTCTTTTATGAAACCCAAATCAAACATACGATCGGCTTCATCAAGTACCACTACTTCGATTTCATTGAGGGTGTAACACCCTTGTTTATATAAATCGATTAAGCGCCCTGTGGTGCCAATTAAAATATCAACGCCTTTTTCTAATTGTGCACGTTGTTTTTCGTAATCTTCGCCACCATATACTAAACCTAAGTTAAGATTACAGTGTGGCGCTAAAATTTTTGCATCTTTGTGGATCTGAATCGCAAGCTCCCGAGTAGGGGCCATGATCAGGGCTCTTGGATGTTTACTAGGTGCTTTGCTAGATTGTAATAACCGATGGCACGTGGCAGTTAAAAACGCCAACGTTTTGCCTGTACCTGTTTGTGCTTGACCCGCAATGTCGCGGCCATCACAAATAAAAGGTAGGCATTTAGCTTGTATGGGTGTGCAATATTCAAACCCACTTTCGGTTAACCCGGCAACCACTTCCGGTGCAATAGCAAAGTCTGAAAACTTTTTATCGGTCAAATGTGTCTTAGTCATAGCGTTTAAGCATAACGTTTAAACTTGCAATAAGAAACAAGAGTGTTTAAATACGCATTAAATAATTCGCCTAACTTATCGGAGAGCGCAATGAGCGAGAAAATTATTCAATTAACTGACGATGGCTTTGAAGCTGACGTTTTACAATCAGACAAGCCTGTATTAGTTGATTTTTGGGCAGAATGGTGTGGACCGTGTAAAATGATCGCGCCAATTCTTAATGAAGTGGCAGAAGAGTTTGATGGCCGTGTTGTAATCGGTAAATTAAACATTGACCAAAATGCGGGCACACCACCTAAATTTGGTATTCGTGGTATCCCTACGTTACTTCTTTTCAAAGAAGGCCAAGTTGCGGCAACTAAAGTGGGTGCACTTTCTAAAACTCAACTTGTTGAGTTTTTAGAAAACAACATCTAAAAATATGCCTAAAAAAAGGGCAACTGCCCTTTTTTTTAATTTTTTTTGTATAAAGACTGGACGCCTAGCGAATGACCTGCTAGTTTATAAAGCCAACTAATCCTTAGTTTACCAACAAACCTCTCTCACTAATCAATATCGATTATATGAGCATGATAACTGTAATAAAGAACCCACCAATATGCATTTACGCGAATTAAAAGACAAGTCGATCAAAGAACTTGTAGACTTAGCTGAGTCCATGGGGCTCGAAAACGTAGCCCGCTTAAGAAAGCAAGATATTATCTTTGCTATCCTTAAAGCCCACGCCAAAAGTGGAGAGAACATTTTTGGCGGTGGTGTATTAGAAATCTTACAGGATGGTTTTGGTTTCTTAAGATCATCAGAAGCCTCTTACCTTGCTGGTCCTGATGACATTTATATATCACCTAGCCAAATTCGTCGTTTTAGTATGCGTACTGGTGATTCTATAATGGGTCTCATACGTCCACCTAAAGACGGTGAACGTTACTTTGCATTACTAAAAGTAAACGAAGTAAATTTTGATAAACCTGAAAACTCTCGCACGAAAATTCTTTTTGAAAACCTTACCCCGCTACATGCAAACGAACGTTTACGTATGGAACGCGGTAATGGTAGCACCGAAGATATTACTGCTCGAGTACTTGATTTAGCCTCACCAATTGGCCGTGGTCAACGTGGTTTATTAGTAGCACCGCCTAAAGCGGGTAAAACAATGCTACTACAAAATATTGCGCAATCGATTACCCATAACCACCCAGATGCGACATTGATGGTACTACTTATCGATGAGCGTCCAGAAGAAGTTACTGAGATGCAACGCCTAGTAAAAGGTGAAGTTATTGCATCAACGTTTGATGAACCAGCAAGCCGTCACGTACAAGTTGCTGAAATGGTAATTGAAAAAGCAAAACGTTTAGTTGAGCACAAAAAAGATGTAATCATCTTACTGGATTCAATCACACGTTTAGCACGTGCTTATAACACGGTAATTCCTTCATCAGGTAAAGTACTTACTGGTGGTGTTGATGCTAACGCCCTGCATAAACCAAAGCGTTTCTTTGGTGCTGCGCGTAACGTTGAAGAAGGCGGTAGTTTAACTATTATCGCAACTGCGCTTATCGATACCGGCTCTAAGATGGATGAAGTTATCTACGAAGAGTTTAAAGGTACTGGTAATATGGAATTACACTTAAATCGTAAGATTGCTGAAAAACGTGTATTCCCTGCAATCGACTTTAACCGCTCAGGTACCCGTCGCGAAGAGCTACTGACTAAACCTGATGAACTACAAAAAATGTGGATTTTACGCAAAATAGTTCATGAAATGTCTGAAATTGATGCCATGGAGTTTTTAATTGATAAACTCTCTATGAGCAAAACGAATGATGAATTTTTTGATTCGATGAAGCGTCAATAATTCTCTTTACTAGATTCTAAAATGCCTGTTAATACAGGCATTTTTTTTGCCTATCCCTAAATCTCACTCCTATTATAAATTTGTTTTATTAATCTCTTTGCTCTGTTTCCTATAGACGAAAATCAGACTGCGCAGTATTGAGTAAATATTAAAACTGCGATTATTTAAATCTAGCACGCAGTAATGCCACTCAATAAAACGCTCAACTCGCCTTATTGGTTAGTAGTAACTTATAGCCTTAATGTAACGACCCATTAAGCTTATATATCGCTCTTTTAAGTCAGCTGTTGTGATAGCTGCTTAATCAAATCATCTACTAATTCTTTTACGTCTGCATCACTGCTGGGGTTATGTTTTTGTGATAAGAGTGATTTATCTAAGCACATCGCTGCATTAGCTACATCAGTTAATGAAAATATCTGTGCGGCACCAAGGATACGATGGCTATCTTGCTGTAATGCAATATAATCCTTTGCTGCAAGGTGCTGTGTAAGTGACGCTATTTCATCATCAAAGCTGGCAATAAAACTCGTCACTAAATCGCTAATATCAGGATTAGCTAAAGGTAGCGTGCTGGTACTATTTAAATGCGCTGCGAGTGCCTGATAAAACGCTTCTTTTTCTATTGGCTTACTTAAATAGCCAGTAAATCCCATCGCTAAGTAATTATCTATTTCATGACTCATTGCATTAGCTGTTAACGCAAAAATAGGTTTATTAAAACCACACTTATGTAACAGTTCAAATGCACTAAGGCCATCCATTACTGGCATCTGTATATCTAATAAAACAACATCTGGAAATTCACTGAGGCACTGTTCAACTGCTTGCTCACCATTACTTACTGAGATCACTTCAAGGCCAATCGACTTTAAAAAGCGCGTTATTAGTCTACGATTGTCGGGATGATCTTCTGCTAATAATACTCGCCCAACTAGACCTTTAGTTGCAGCTGGTTTTGAGTTGTCGGTAGCAATAAGGGTTGGCGCATACTCTTTACATGGCACATTAAAAATAAACTCACTGCCTTTACCATGCTCACTTTCAACACTAATATAACCCCCCATCATAATTGCTAATTGCTGGGAAAGACTCAAACCAAGTCCTGAACCACCGAACCTGCGGGTGATGGTATTATCGCCTTGTTGAAAACATTCAAAAATGTTTTTTATTTGCTCTGTATTCATACCAATCCCCGTATCAATCACTTTAAAGCATACGCCTTGTTCGGTGTGATTAATATCCAGAGTAACACTGCCGTGCTCGGTAAATTTGATCGCATTAGTCAGTAGGTTTATTAGTATTTGCTTAACGCGGATCATATCTAACTTAGTCCAATAACTCGAGCCTAAGTGATTTTCTAATAGCAGCGTTAAACCTTTACTTTTAGCCTGCATACTTGACATAGCATAAACATCATTAACAAGCTCCACGAGGTCAAACTCGCTAACATGTAAATCTAAACGGTTTGCTTCTATCTTACTAATATCGAGCACATCATTAATCAAATCTTTTAAATGATCGCTATGTTTTTTAATAACTAACAATTCTGTTTGTAATTGCTGGGGCTGATATAAACCATGCAATAAGTCGTCTGTTTGCCCTAAAATAGCGGTAAGTGGTGTGCGTATTTCATGGCTGATATTAGCCAAAAACTGGCTCTTAACTTGATTCGCGGCACGTAGCTCTTGTGCCACATATTGTAATTCTTGAGTACGTTGCTCAACTTTTTGCTCTAATTGGGCTTTAGCCTTTTTTTCGATTGCACGGCGATATAATACAACTGCACAGATCAATACCAACATCAGCACAATAGACAGTAAAATAGTTAACTGTGAACGTTTTTCAATCTTTAATTCTTGTAGGCTACGCTCTTGTTTAAGCTGTTTAATTTCTTGGTTTAACTGGCTCGACTGAAACTGAGACTGAAATACATTTAACGCTTTCATGACCTCTTCACTGGTTATGCTACGTTGATAATCAACAAACTGTTGGTGCAGATGAATAGCCCGCTTATAGTCACCGGCACCAGCGCTTAATAACGCCTCGATACCTAAGCCGTCTTTAATACGCAATTCATCTTTATATTCTTTGGCTAGTGATATTGATTGTTGTAAATTTTGCTCCGCAATATCAATATCCCCCATCACTAATTGCACTTTAGCTAAAACATGTAAAGAAGCTAACCGTAAGGATTGATTATCTATCTGCTGAGCGTATTTTTGAGCTGCTTGTGCGTGATACAAAGCAGCATCCAACTCATCGATTTTTAAATTTATGTTAGCTAAGTTGGTATGCTGTACAGATAACTGATAGGCATCATTTACACTTTGATAATAGCGTAAAGCGAGCTGGTAATAGTGCAACGCTAATTGATTTTGACCCGACTCAGTATAAGCAACACCCATATTGCCATAGGAACGAGCAATCCCCTCTTCATCACCCAATTGCTGAAATACATCGAGCACTTCGCGATAAATTTCGAGTGCCGAATCATAGCTAGATAAACGAATATAGATGCCCGCAATATTATGAAGAATATCAGCTTTGTCTTGCGCGCTACCATCTATTTCATAAAGTGCTTTTGCCTGCTGGTAATGATCTAAAGCAAGCTCCATGTTGTGCATATTAAAATATGCAAGGCCAATATTACTTAGCAAGTTGGCTTGTTTTAATGGACTCTTTAAACGTACCGCTAAGTTTAACGCACGGCTGTAATCAATAATGGCTTGTTGTAATAAACCTTGAAAATATTGCACCACGCCCTGCATTTTTATTGCTCGAAAATGTAACTCAGGCAGATTTTCAAATGTACTATGCTGCTCAAGCAACTGATAATAATGCAATGCTTGGGGATAATTACTCAACTCAAACGCACGCTCAGCTAAACCAGAATAAATAGCAACTTGTTGCTGATTTGATAATTGTGTAGACAGTAACTGGGTTGCTAACAGCTGCTTTTCAGACCATTCATCCGTAACTTTAAATTGTTCAAAAAGTGCTACTTGTTGTTGAGCATTACCTGATTGAGAAAAAACGCCAAGCAGACTAATAGAGCAAATAAATAATAGGCGCTTAAACTGACCCAGCATAATTTTTTCCTTGGAATTTTGTTAGCAGTAGAAGCTATGATAGTTTAGTCAAGATACACCAATAACTAGACTGTAAACAATGCTTAACCCACTGATTGATGAGATTTTCGAGTTAATTTTAACGAAGCACATTTGGAAGGTTCACACTTTAGCGTTGGAATTATCTAAGCGAGGTGTAGTTAATAACTTAGATACAGATCCATACCGTGATCTGTTTCAGCGTAACTTTTTAATTATGAATGCACTTTATCAACTGCAACAACAACTGTTGCCAAATCAATATTTATTGGTAGCCAGTTTACATATAGAGCTCACCGATAATCCAGATAAGATAACTATTGCAGCGCATGACTCATTACAAACGTACTATCTAGATTGGCAAAATTACGATGCTTCGATAACAGAAGTTAAATCACTGTTAGATGACTTTTGGCGTACTTTTCGTGCATCACCAACAATAAATACGCTTGATCAACAACAACGCCAGACATTATTAAAGCGCTGGGAATTACCTGACGATTTTTCTATGCAGGCATTGCAAAAGCGCTGGCGGCAGTTGGCAACACAATATCATCCAGATAAACAACATGGTAATGCAGAGCAGTTTAAACAGTTAAAAAATGAATATGAGCAGCTTAGAGCAAGCTGCTCAAAAACATCATAAGCAATAATTAACGAGTTAAACGACGGGCACGAATTTTACGCCCTTTAATATTACCTTCCGTTAATTTTCGTAGCGCGGGCTTTGAGCTATTACGTTCGACAGCCACAAAAGCCACATTATCAAGCACATTAATTTTACCGACTTGACGTCCGGCAACACCATCTTTACCGGTTAATGCACCTAAAATATCACCTGCGCGTACCTTTTGCTTTTTACCTGAATCGATCATTAGTGTCACCATTTGTGGTTTGTATGGTGGCTTTTCAAGTAGGCTAAACGGCGGTAATTGTTCTGGTAAAAAATCACATTCATAATGGTCACCAATTTGTGCCACTTTGAATTGTTCTGCATCGCCATAAATAGAGCATGCAATGCCTTTTTTACCAGCACGACCAGTTCGACCAATACGGTGTACGTGGGTTTGTGGGTCATGGGCAAGGTGGTAGTTAATCACCATATCCATATCATCGATGTCTAAACCGCGAGCGGCTACATCAGTGGCCACTAAAATCGAGGCGCTTTTATTAGCAAAGTGGATCAAGGTGCGCTCACGATCTCGCTGCTCTAAATCACCATGCAATGACACGGCACTGAAGCCTTCATCAGCTAAATCATCACACAC
The DNA here is from genome assembly GCF_014163635.1 of Pseudoalteromonas sp. SR44-8. Classification (NCBI taxonomy): domain Bacteria; kingdom Pseudomonadati; phylum Pseudomonadota; class Gammaproteobacteria; order Alteromonadales; family Pseudoalteromonadaceae; genus Pseudoalteromonas; species Pseudoalteromonas sp. SR44-8. The sequence continues at coordinate 37,926 of NZ_JACJDS010000039.1, read as the reverse complement.
CTGTTGAGTTTCGACCTTGGTATTACAAAACACCACACAACTTTCTGGTTGAAACTTCAGCAGCAACAATTTTAATGTATTAAAACGTTGTTTGTTATTATCCATTTTATAAAAGTACTGTTTAATAGTACTTTTTTCTTGCTCTTCTTCAACCTTCACCATAACAGGATTGCTTAATACACGCTTGGCAATCGCTTCTATTGCGCGCGGAAAAGTGGCGCTAAATAATAAAGTTTGACGCTGTTTTGGTATACGCTCAATAATTGCATCCAAAGTGTCTTGAAAGCCCATATCAAGCATTTGATCGGCTTCATCAAGTACTAGCGTGTCTACATCATCTAAACGTAGCGTACCTTTGCGAATATGATCATCTACACGCCCAGGTGTGCCAACAATAATATGTGCACCATGCTCTAGTGAACCAATTTGTGGACCAATCGACACGCCACCACATAGAGTTAATATTTTTATATTGTGAATACCACGCGCTAATTTACGCATTTCCACAGCTACTTGCTCAGCCAACTCACGGGTTGGACAAAGCACTAAAGACTGTATACGAAAACGCTTAACATTAAGCTTGGCCAACACACCTAAACTAAATGCGGCAGTTTTACCTGAGCCAGTTTTAGCTTGTGCAATGATGTCTTTACCTTCAAGCACTGGCGGCAGGCTTTGCGCCTGTACAGCGGTCATTTGGGTGTAACCTAAAGTCGATAAGTTATCAACCAAACCTGATGGTAAAGCGAGTGATGAAAAAGCTGTAGCGGTCAAAGTAATTTCCAGTGCAATAAGTAAACATGAAAAGCCGCTGCAGATGCCCGACTTAGTTATGCTGCATAATAGCAGAATATACAAATTGCTACCATTAAGCTGACCATATTCTCAATAAACATTCACCATAACATCGCCACCGATAGGCATTTATCTCATCTACTTTTGTTGCTCAGTATTAAATGCTTTAATAACTCTCACTTGAAAATATAACCAGGTCAATAATGAAAAAAATCATCACCGGATTACTGCTCGCCGGCAGCTTTTTAGCCAATGCCGCCGAGCCTGAATTTACCGCAAAGCAACTTCAGCAAGTCACCGAACTAAGAACTAATGCCAGTAACAGCGAGTTAAGCTATCAATTGCTTGAATCGCTTACTACTGAAATAGGACCTCGCTTACCTGGCACAGAAAACGATAAAAAAGCCGTTGCGTGGGCCCAAGCTAAATTTAAAGAGCTTGGTTTTGATAAAGTATGGCTAGAAGAAGCAACCTTTCCTGAATGGCGCCGTTTTAGTGAAAGTGGCAAAATTTTAACGCCAAGCGAGCAACCTTTGCACCTAACAGCGTTAGGCCACAGCGTTAGCACACCGAAAGATGGCATTACCGCTGAAGTTGTATTATTTGAAACGCTTGATGAACTTATCGCAGCACCAGCAAACAGCTTAAAAGGTAAAATAGCTTATATAAATTACCATATGAACCGTCATATTGATGGCAATGGTTATGGTCCTGCTGTTCGTGCTCGCTCAACAGGTTCAGTTGAGGCTGCAAAAAAAGGCGCGATTGGTTATATGATGCGTTCTGTTAGCACCGCACACCACCGCTTTGCTCATACCGGTGGCAGTCACTATCAAGAAGGTGTTACGAAAATCCCTAATGTGACCATTGCTAACCCTGATGCAGATCAGCTAGCTCGCTTAGTTGCACTAGGTAAAAATGTTACCGTAAATATCAATGTGCAAACTGAAGATCGCGGCCAAGGTACTGGCTATAACGTGATTGGTCAGTTCAATGGCACACAAAACCCTGAACAGTACGTACTGATTGGCGGTCATTTAGATTCTTGGGATTTAGGCACTGGCGCACTTGATGATGGTGCAGGCGTTGCGTTAACCATGGCTGCAGCCAAACATATTAGTGAAATAAAACGTCCTAAACGCAGTATTCGTGTAGTGTTATTTGCCGCTGAAGAGCTAGGATTATGGGGCGCTAAAGCTTATTTTAAAAAGCATGCAAATGAACTTGATAAAATTGTTGCCGCCGCTGAATCTGACTTTGGTGCTGATGTAGTGTATGGCTTTGAATCGAATGTATCTGCAGCCTCGTTGCCAGTAGTGCGTGCAATAGCCAAGCAACTTGCGCCGCTAAATGTTGAATACATAGGTAAAAATAGCGCTAATGGTGGGCCTGATTTAATTCCATTTAAAAATGCCACCAGCGCGCCAATTTTTGAGCTGCACCAAGACGGTACTGATTACTTTGACTACCATCACACTGCTGATGATACGCTTGATAAGATCGATCCGGCTAAACTTAAGCAAAATACCGCAGCATATGCTGTATTTGCGTTTATGGCAGCTGATGCTAAAACTACAATTAAAGCAAAGCCTGTAGCGAGTAAATAAGCTAACCAAACATACTTTATTACAATTTTTTACTTTGCATCTAACCCTCCTTGTTTTAATTTAACGTAAAACAAGGAAGGGGAAAAAAGGCCATATGCTACTATTCAATACCAGCGATTCATTGTCGTTTTTCAGCCAAACAAAAACCTGCCCATACTGTCATCACGATGACTATCGACTACAAAACCACAGCCGCTTTTTGCGTTTTTCAATTGTCCCTATGCTGCCATTAGCATGGCATTACCAATACCAGTGTAGCCATTGTCAGCACAATGTGCAGCTTTCAATTATGCAACTGCCATGGTTAGAAAAGCTTTCTTTGATCAAATATTTTATAGGCTCGATATTACTTATCTGGTTATCAATTTACTTCTATACACAACATCTTGATGAGCTAAAAGCCAAGCAAGCAATACTCAGCCAGCCACAAGCATTCGATACTTACTTGGTACATGCTGATAAGTTTTCTAACGAACCATTGCGCCCTGAAAACCTAAAAGTAGCCCAAGTACTCGAGTTTGATGACCAAAATATCACCTTTCAAATCAGCAATTATCGCTATAAACGCGACAGCGGCATTACTATGGCTATGCGTACCAGCTTATTGATACAAAAAGGTTATTTCTCATCAAAAACAATAATTTTACCGCGCAGCGAAGTACAGCGTTTATATGATGAAGGCGCTATTTATGATGTACTACGCCCTTATGCATATAGCTTATATGGTGGTTTTGTGATGTTCCCACCACGCCCTAAACCGCTATATGAAGGGTTGAAGCTTAATAAAAATAATCAGCAAGGCATCATCTATTACAAAGATGGGTTATTTCCTGAAGCGTTCGAAAGCTTTTTACTCGCCAGCAAAGAAGGCTCACAATGGGGTCAGCTTAATACTGCGCAAATGTATCGTGATGGTGAGGGGGTAGAAAAAGATATCAGCCAAGCTATTTATTGGTATCAACAAGCTGCCAGGCAAAATAACCACAAAGCCAAAGTACAACTCAAAGAGCTGTGCCTTGAGTATTCCTGTTAATATAGCCAAACTACCCACAACAAGTGGATATAAATATGGCAAGCTTTTAGCTTGCCATTTAACACGTAAATACGACTGTTACATTGTTAAGTGTTTGTCTAAAAAGGTCAGCACTTTTTGATAATAACGAGTGCGATGTTCTTGCTTATAAAAACCATGCCCTTCATCTTCAAGCAGTTCATATATATAAGGATGTTTAGCTTTTTTAAGAGCCGCAATCAGTGATTCGGCTTGCTCAATCGGTGCACGCTGATCTTCACCACCATGCACTATCAGCACTGGAGCCTTTAACTTATCAATATTATAGCTAGGTGAAAAAGCCTTTAGTTGCGCTTCATCTGTACCCAATACATTCTGTAAATAACGTTGGCCACTATCGCGCTCCGCAACATCCCCTTCTTTAAACATTAAGGGCAAATCATAAACGCCAACAACGCCAATCGCACATTTAAACATATCAGGTTCTAAAATCGCACTTTGTAACGCTGAGTATCCACCAAAGCTCGCGCCCATAATGCAGATATTGTTTTTATTAACTGTACCCTGCTCAACTAAATACTTCACACCATCTATAATATCAAATTGAATTTCAGCTCCCCATTTTCGATGCCCAGCATGCTCAAAGTTACGGCCAAAACCACCTGAACCTCTAAAATTAACTTTTAGTACGGCCAAACCACGGCTTGCAAGCAACTGTGCATCAGGGTCGAATCCCCACCAATCGCGCGGGCCATGTGGACCACCATGTGGCATAACCACTAAAGGTAAGTTTTTTTCTATGGTGTTATTCGGTACTGTTAAGTAGCCATAAATAGTTAAACCATCTCGACTGGTATAACTTACAGGCTTGGTCTGCGCCATTTGTTCTGCATCAATCCAACTGCGGGATGCAAACAAAAATCGTAAGTTATTACTTTTGGCATCGAATAAATAATATTGTCCAGGGTTACGATCATTAGAGGCATAAATAATATTAGTGTCGCCATCTTCAGTACTACTAACGAGTTGCACTTGTTCACCAGGTAAAGCGGAGATTAATGATTTTAAACGCATGCTTTTATCTGATTGCCCATCGACAAAAGCATAAGTTGGATAACCTAGTTCGGTTTCAATCGCAAATAGCTCTTTTGATGCTTCATCGACCCATATTTGCTTTGGTGAGACTTTCTCTTCCTTATGAATTAAATCAATTGCTCTGGTTTTTAGATTCAATTTATATAAGCCTTGAGCTTCACCACTTATTGATGCTGTGATATAGACAGCATCACCACTACTATCAAAAGCGTGCAACTCAACATCACTGTAAGTCAAACCAGCTAAATTAAGCGCTTGCCAATCTCCACCTGACTTTTCACGGATATGTATTGTAGGCTTAATGTAATCATCACTGGAAACAGCCACTCTGACATTTCCTTCATGGTCAGTCAAAAAGTTGGCCATACGTGACGGGGAGCGCGTAACTTTACGACGCTTCCCTGAAAAGATATCAACCTCATAAACAACCGTGTGCGGTTCACTACTTGATGTCCACGGGTAAGTCACTATAAGCATTTTATCTTCATCGTGGATTAAAGGATCCAGCAAATAAGAGGTGCCATAAAGTGGTGTGGCCTTTTTGATACGAGAGCCAGTTTGCATTTCGCCAAGATAGCCAACTAAGTACTTAGCTTTTGAGCCATCAGCATTCACGCCATATAATTCCCCATAATATTCAGGGTGATCTTGCCAGCCGCGTAAGTATTCTTTTGCAACTACAACCCGATCATCACTTACCCAATGATAAGCACCAACTTGGGCATTGCTCTCAAAATTAATAGCGTGGTGAATTGTAAATTTTTTAGCATCTAAAATAACTAGCACCTTTTTACCTTCAGGTTGCATAATTACTGCAAGGTAGCTCCCATTAGGAGAGATTTTAACTTGGCTATATTCACTGCTGCGGCTGAAGTCATCGACTGCTGGAGCTGATTGATTTGCATCACTCATGAAGCTGACAACACACAAAGCAATAACAACAATAAACTGCATTATTTTACCCATACAACATCCTTTTATATTTATATTTATATTTATATTTTTTGCAATTGTACCCAGTAAGATTTTAAATAGATATCCATCCAAATACTTAAGTAAAGAACGAAGAGTACTTATTTACTTTGATTAAGTTACATTATAACATTGCCGATACATTATAACAAAACACCGGAATGTTAATGATTTTACCTAACTTTAAAACTAGCCTGATCGCATCTATGGTCACCGTACTGTGTGCTTGTAACAGTGAAATTGATGATCTTGCAGATAAAAATGCTGGGCTGGCAGATAACCATGATCATATCGGAATCACCTCAACAGGGCGTTTAGCCATTAGTCATGCTGATACTGCAAACGTATCAATTTTCGATACTGATAATGACACGCTACTTGAAATGTTTAATACTGCAAATATTGTTAGCGGCTTATATGCAAGTCCTAACAATCGTTTTGCGGTACTTATACAACGCGCGGATAACTATGTAGAATTTATTGATGGTGGTTTATACCAAGAAGATCATGATGATCACCTGCATGATTACGAACAACTACCTTCCTTTTCAGGTTTTACATTAACAAATGATAAGCCAACTCATTTTGATATAAGCGAACAGCAAGCGGCACTGTTTTTTGATGGCAATATAGATGCGGGGATCCCAGCAAGCTTTGCTATTTTAACTGATACATCAATTGAAGATGGCGAAATACTTGCAGCACATAGCTTTAACAATGCCATGCATGGTACAGCGCAAATTCGCGGTGAATCGGTAATAACAACTTATCGCAGCGAAGATATAACTAGCGTGCTGCCAAATTATGTTGAACAACTGCATATTCATGGTGATCACTTTCATCAAGAACAGCGGTTTGCAGTGGATTGCCCTGCACTACATGGCAGTGCGCAAAATCACCAGCATATCGCTTTTGGCTGTAGCGATGGTGTATTAGTTATAACTGAAAAAGGTGGTGTGTTTAACGCAGCCAAAGTAGCTAATCTCAACAGCTTTGCTGAAGGTACGCGTATTGGCACAATTAAAGCGAGTGAACACAGCGAACTATTTTTAGGTATTGCACAAAGTAAGCTTTTTTACACCATCGACCCAGCATCAGCTGAAATGACACAGCTTGCATGGCAACAAAATACTGAAAATACCGTATTAGCAAGTGCACTGGATAGGATTACCGGCGAGTTTTATGTACTTGAAAGTGATGGTTTCTTGTCAGTGCTACATGCTGAAGATGATTGGCAAGTCAGCGCACGCTTTAAAGTACTCGAAAACCCAGCTGGTAACTATGCACTCGCGGCCTCAGCGGCCGACGATACTTTATATATCAGTGATGCAAACAACCAAACAGTATTAAGTATCGACACCCATGAGCAAACGACTAAAACTATTCTTAACCTTGATTTTATCCCTAATCAAATTACCTGGTTAGGTATAGCTGCTGAATCAAAACATGAACACTAATTAATTCAAGCAAATAACTTTCATAGCATTCCCTTGCTAATTCATTGCCAGCAAATTTACTTTGCTGGCTTTTTTGCTTTCATGCTGACAATTCCATGATGAACTAACACAGCAATCGCACCGGCTAATACACCTAATAAACCATCGAACAGTAAAGGCGCAATAATCTCTCCCAGCGTACCTAAGTTTGCCAGTGCAAACTCAGCAACAGCGGTTTGCCAATGATGCAACACACTAATACCATGCACTAAAATTCCTCCACCCACTAAAAACATCGCTACCGTACCTGCAAATGCTAAAAACGCCATTAAACGTGGTGCTGCGGCTAATAAACCTTTACCTAATAATGCTTTAAAACGGTTTCCTGTTTGCTGTGCTTGGTTAAGCAAATACAAACCAGCATCATCGAGTTTTACAATCCCTGCCACTAACCCATAAACGCCTATGGTCATGATCACCGCAATAACACTTAAGACTAGCGCTTGATTTAGTAAACTTGCACCCGCCACGGTGCCTAGAGTGATAACTATTATTTCTGCCGATAAAATAAAGTCGGTTCGAATAGCCCCTTTTACTTTTTGTTTTTCGTACTCAACTAAATCTAAATTTTCGACAGCATCTACATCATCATTTTTCGTAGCTGGTAATAACTTTTCAACTAACTTTTCTGCACCTTCAAAACACAAAAATAATCCACCAACCATCAATAAAGGTGTAATAAGCCAAGGCACCCAGACACTTATTAATAACGCTGCAGGAACTAAAATAGCTTTATTTAAAAATGAGCCTTTCGCTACCGCCCACACGACCGGTAGCTCACGATCGGCAGTGACTCCTGTCACTTGTTGCGCGTTTAAGGCTAAATCATCCCCTAATACACCCGCAGTTTTCTTCGTGGCGACTTTACTCATAGTGGCAATATCATCTAATAAAGTGGTGATATCGTCCAATAATGTCAATAGGTTAGTACCTGCCATCTCATTTCCTTTGCAGTTAAAAAATTTATAATAATCAACATAGCCTAAACAAGTATTTTCACCAAAGGTTAATTTTCGTTTGCTATGCTAGTTGCTCAACACATTTAGCCAAGGTACTTGTTAATGTATAAAACCCTATTAATTGCACTCGGTGTTATTAGCCTCAGTGCATGCACAGAACAATTAAATAGTCAGTCTTTCTCCTGCGATAGCCAGCTAAGCGCCGTTATTACCAGTAATGATGAAGAAAGTGCCACGCTAAATTACAATCAAGTAAATCATTCGCTGACCAAACAAATCAGCGCCTCGGGCGTAAAATATACCAATGAAGATGTGCTGTTTTGGACCAAAGGGAATGAAGCAATGTTGATAATTGATGGCAACAAATATCATTGTAATTTAGAGTAATACAATCGCTCGCCAAACTTATAATTTATAAAAATACTGCTACACTCATAAATAATTAAGTATTTACGGGTTCACTATGCGCGCTATTGCTATTAAAACGAAACTAATTTTTGCCTTTGCCACAATTGGTTTTTTAATGCTCGCCAGCAGTAGTTTTTTTTACTGGTCATTAGGACAAATTAATCACGCCACTTCGGATATAGAAACTTTAGCTGTACCGGTACAACAGCAAAGTCATGCCTTGCGGTTATCGCTGTTATCAATCACCAAATTTAATGCCGTTGCATACAGCCAAACAAGTAAAGCCAGTTTGCAACAGCAGCAACAGAGAACTCATGAAGAACAAGCTTTATTTAAAACCAAGCTAGAAGAATTAAGCTCTCAGCTGCACGACCAACCGCAAATGCTGCAATTACTATCGAAAATAACACAACGCTATCAGCAATTTAGTACCACTAGTGCAACAATGTTTAACACCAAACAACAAGGCCTAACAGCAGCAACTCAGGTTACCTCATTAGCAAATGATTACGCTAATAATCTTGCTGACTTGAGTAGTGGCTTACTTGATTTAGAACTAATCGAAGTAACACCGGAGCAACAATCGTTATTAGCCGCTATTGTTGGTACCGCGACCCGCATTGACGACTTACTATTCACCTTAGGCAATAATGTTAAGAGCATCAACCACATTAGCTCCCTACAAACACTCACAGAGCACCAACAAGATACCGCTTTTTTATTAGACAATATCCAATCTAATTTTACATACCTACAACAGCAAGCGAGTGAGTTAAAAAATCAAACAAATTTCAGCAACCTAAAAGACCTTCTCAGCTTAATTAATCAACAGTTGGCAACACTGTACCAGCAACAAAGTACTCTTTTGACCAGTAAAGTTGCGACCGAGCAAGCCTTTGCTGTATTCCAGCAACAGTTTCAACTTACCGAGCAGCTCATTATTGAGTTAAATCATTTAGCCGATAAACGCTTTGATACCTTGCAGGCGGATGCTCAGTCGGTGATCACTACAGGTTCGCGACTCGCGATTATTATAAGTTTAGTGCTTATTTCGTTTGCAGCCTTGATCTGCTTTTTAACCACCAAAGCAATGTTAAAACCACTCAATGCTGTAAATAAAGCACTATCACGTATCGCTTCTGGGGATTTATCGAAACGTACAAAGCCCCATAATGATGATGAATTTGGTGTACTTTTAAACAATATCAATCAATTAAGCGATGATCTAAGTACATTACTAAGTGCGATAAGTGATAACGCCCACACCTTAGATCAATCAGCAATTCAAACCAGTGCACAAGGCCAACATATGACCGAAGCAGCACAGCAGCAATTAGATCGTATTGCAGAGGCCGACTCGGTGGCGCATAGCATGCATAGTAATTCCCAAGCGGTCTGTGAACGAGCTGATAACACCTCTAATGAAGTTGCTAACGCTTCGCAGTTTGCCAATGATGTAAATCAGATTGCTGATCGTAACAGCCAGCGTATTGCAGCGTTACTGACTCGGCTTGATCAAGCTGTACAAAGTACTAATGAGCTAACCCAACACACACAATTAATTGGCGCAATCGTGGATACAATTAGCAGTATTGCTGAACAAACTAATTTACTTGCGCTAAACGCTGCTATTGAAGCTGCCCGTGCAGGAGAAAATGGCCGAGGCTTTGCTGTTGTGGCAGATGAAGTTCGCTCTTTAGCTGCACGAACGCAAAACTCGACTAGCGAAATACATACAATGATCCAAACACTGCAACATCAGGCCAATACTGCTCATCATGAAATTAACGATGGGCAACAACAAGCAAAAGAATGTGTAGCAAATAGTAGTGAATTAAACCAAGCGGTGGATAAAATAAAAAGTACTTTAGTGACAATTAACCAAATGAGTATGCAAATTGCTAGTTCATCACATCACCAGCTTGATAACAGCAATGAGATAAAACAGATTATGGCGCAAGTAACGGTGCAAGCACAAACGAATGCCGAACATGCAAAGTCACTCGCCAATCAAAGTGAAGACGTTAACCAACTCGCTCACTCATTAACCAGCGCAGTAGAAAGATTTAAGTTCTAACTCTGAATATAAAACCCATCTGCAGCTATTGTGATAATGATAAATACACGCCACAGAAATAACGTTGCAGTGGCGTGTAGCAACTTATTTATTATTTTGCTCCGCGATAAACTCCCTAATGTATTTATCAAATAGTGCCGCAGGCAGTGGTTTGCTGTATAAAAAACCTTGAATATAATCACAATTTAGAGCGTTTAAAAAAGCCAGCTGTGCAAAGGTTTCAACTCCTTCGGCAACAACTTTGAGCTGTAGGTTACTAGCCATTGAAATTATTGCACTAACCATCGCACAATCTTCAAGATCATCCGGTAAGTCTTTTATAAACTCCCGATCTATTTTTAACTTACTCAGCGGAAAACGCTTTAAATAACTCAACGATGAGTAACCGGTGCCAAAGTCATCAATTGCTAAACCCACGCCGGTTGCCCGTAATGCTTGCAACTGCTGCAAAATATTTGAGCTATTATCAGCAAGTAGCGTTTCTGTAATTTCAAGGGTTAAACACTGAGCTGATAACTGCGTTTCCTGTAGAACACTTTTAACTAACGCTTCAATATCTTGGCGAATAAATTGCACGCTAGACATATTTACCGTAACAAAAAACTGATCACCGAAACTGCTACACCACTTAGCAGCTTCGCGGCATGCTTCTCTGAGTACCCACTCACCAATTGGAATGATTAATCCTAACTCTTCACATACAGGAATGAATTGTGCCGGCGACACATCGCCAAGCTCCGCACTATGCCATCGCAATAAAGCTTCACAACCGACCGTTTTTTTATCGTGGCTAATAATTGGCTGAAAATAAACGGTAAACTCGTTATTACTAAGCGCTTTATGAAGAGCATTTTCGAGCCTACTGCGAGCAGTCGCTTGTTCATGCAAGCCACTGGTAAAGAACTCAAAGCAGTTTCGCCCTTGCGCTTTAGCTTTGTACATAGCGCTATCAGCATTACGTAGTAATATTTTTCGATCGCTGCCATCGTCGGGGAAAATAGTGATCCCCATACTGCCGGATACAAATACATCTTGCTCACCAATTTTAAATGAAGAACTAAGCGCCAGCAGAGCTTTTGTAGCTAGTCGCTCAATATCTGCTAACTTATTGATCCCTGGCAGTAATAGCGCAAACTCATCGCCACCTAAACGGGCAACTACGTCAGAGCTGCGCATACATGCTTTAAGCCTTTTGGCAGCCTCAAGTAATAGTAAATCACCACTATTATGCCCTAAGGTATCGTTAACGCTTTTAAACCGATCTAAATCAATAAAACAAATTGCCAAACGCTTATTATCAGCTGTCGCACGGATCATTTCTTGATCTAGCTTGCTATTATAATGATAGCGATTTGCCAAACCCGTTAAGGTATCAAAATTAGTTTGTAGCCACATTTCCTGTTCATTTTCTTTGCGTAAAGAAATGTCGTTAAATAAGGCAACATAAACTTCAATGTCTTTTTCCTCGTCAAATACTACCGAAATATTGACCCAGCTCGGGTAAATACTACCATCTTTGCGGCGGTTCCATATTTCACCTTCCCAGTGCCCAGCCTCATTTAAACGTCGATATAACACTTTAAAAAACGATGGTTTATGATGGCCCGAATTTAATATTGCAGGTGATTTACCAAGCACATCTTGTTCTTGATAACCGGTGATCTGTGTGAAGGCTTTATTTACAGCTTGAATTTCATTATCACGATTAGAAACTAAAATACCTTCATTAGTTGTTGAAAATACCGTGCTCGCGAGTCGTTGTTGTTGACGTGCTTTTAATTTTAAAGTGATATCACGAATTAAATGTATTTCACCAATTTTGCTATTTTTTTCGTCGATAACTGCGGTTACTCGTGCCTCTCCCCAAAATACCTCTTTAGCTCCGTGAAATTGACACTCACTATCAACCCCAACTACTCCTTTCGAACACTCAGTAAATGAGTAAATATTTTTATCTTCCAGTGGCTCGCCTGCCGTCAACTTTTGCACAGCCGCAGTATTAGCTGTAATGACCCTATGTTCGACATCCGTGTAAACGAGCAGATCATCAATACTATTGAAAATCGCTTTTAGCGTCGCACTGTCTTTTTGCGCCGATTTTTTAGCTCGGCGTAATCGCAAAGCTAACATGGTTAAAGTCGCTAACAGTATTAGTAGTACAGAAATAGATATTAGCGCTAACAGCAATTGATCGGTGCGTTTTTGTTCTATTTCATTAGTTTGAATGGCAACCAATTGTTCAAGATTTTCTTGATAATGCCAAAGCGCTTTTTCAAGGTTACGTTGAGATGAAATATCATGTATGACAGAAAATAAAAAATCTTTATTTTCAATTGTAAATGGGGCTGAATAAACGCTAACGGTACGTGTTTCACCGCTCGCTAATCGGTGTTTGAAAACAAAATAGTTTTGCCCTTTACTCAGAGCAGCTTGGCGTTCCTGTGCAACTTGTTGCTCAGTAAATATATTAATTTGCTGGATACGCATTGTTTGCAATTGCGCAATACTGTAACCATAAAATGCTGCCGCTGCTTTATTAGCAAATTTAATTTCACCCGTTTGCGGTTCTACCACTAACATCACGGCACTGTGCTCATTAAAAAGCGGCACATTGAGCGCCGAATTTAATGATTGCTTAGCACTTACTTGATCTACAAAGGTAATTACACAGCAAAGAAGAACAGCCTTGATAAATGTTTTTACGATAAGCCCACCCATTAATCAAAAACTCATTTCAAACATTTGTCCTAAACTATAGCTTACTCACCTTATAATGTAACAAAAATGATCGCTTAAATGCGCTCTAAAAACACCTCATTAATTCGCTTAACGTCTTTATTTAAGTATAATGCCAACAGTCTTTTAAGCTTTAAAGCGGCCCACAATGAAATACAAAGATCTACGTGATTTTATCGATTTATTAGAAAAAAAAGGTGAACTGAAGCGTATTCACCAAGAAGTTGATCCTTATCTTGAAATGACCGAAATTGCCGACCGCACACTACGTGCTAAGGGACCCGCTTTATTGTTTGAAAACCCTAAAGGTTATGATATCCCCGTACTAGCTAACTTATTTGGTACACCAGAGCGTGTTGCCATGGGAATGGGTAAAGAACACGTTAGCGAACTACGGGAAGTCGGTAAGTTGCTGGCATTTTTAAAAGAGCCAGAGCCACCAAAAGGCATTAGAGAAGCATTTAGCCAAATTCCAGTGTTTAAGCAAGTATTAAATATGCCTGCCAAAGAAGTTAAAAAAGCGCCTTGTCAGCAAGTTATTCTAGAAGGCGATGATGTTGATTTAACTAAGCTGCCAATTCAACACTGCTGGCCTGGTGATGTGGCTCCATTAATCACTTGGGGTTTAACCGTCACCAAAGGACCTTTCAAAAAACGCCAAAACTTAGGTATTTACCGCCAACAATTACTCGGTAAAAATAAAATCATTATGCGCTGGTTATCACACCGTGGCGGTGCTCTCGATTTTCAAGAATGGTGTAAAGAAAACCCAGGCCAACCTTATCCGGTATCGGTAGCATTGGGTGCTGATCCTGCGACAATCCTAGGTGCCGTCACGCCAGTGCCAGATACCTTGAGTGAATACGCCTTTGCCGGCTTGCTACGTGGTAGCAAAACAGAAGTAGTTAAGTCGATCTCCAATGATTTACAAGTTCCTGCCAGTGCTGAAATAGTTCTTGAAGGCTATATAATGCCGGGCGAAATGGCACCTGAAGGCCCTTATGGCGATCACACGGGTTATTACAATGAGGTTGATAACTTCCCTGTTATGACCGTGACCCACATGACACATCGTAAAGATCCTATTTATCACAGCACTTTTACTGGTCGTCCACCAGATGAGCCGGCAATTTTAGGGGTCGCACTCAATGAAGTCTTCGTACCTATTTTACAAAAGCAATTTCCTGAGATAGTCGATTTTTATCTACCGCCAGAAGGCTGTTCATATCGTATGGCGATAGTGACAATGAAAAAACAATATCCAGGTCATGCCAAGCGCGTGATGATGGGGGTATGGTCGTTCTTGCGTCAGTTTATGTACACAAAGTTTGTCATTGTCTGTGATGATGACGTTAACGCACGTGATTGGAATGACGTGATCTGGGCGATTACTACACGTATGGATCCCGCCCGCGACACTACTCTAATTGAAAACACTCCGATTGATTATTTAGACTTTGCATCACCGGTTTCAGGTCTTGGTTCAAAAATGGGTATGGATGCCACTAATAAATGGCCCGGCGAAACCACTCGTGAGTGGGGCGAACCCATTGTGATGGATCAAGCGACTAAAGATCGCGTCGATGAAATCTGGCAAAGCTTAGATATTCTTTAACAGCTCTTTTAGAGGCTATAAACTCACTATGCGGATATGTTATTATTGTTCAAATAAAGTGCGTATCCGCTAATTTAAGGTAAAACATGCAAACATTACACGCTGAAGTTGTCGCTATCAGCCCACTCACTGAATTTGTTCACAAAGTAATTTTAAAACCTGTTGAAAGCGTCACCTTTGAAGCTGGCCAATATTTGCAAGTAGTGCTTGGCGAAAAAGACAAGCGCGCGTTTTCAATTGCCAGCCGCCCTTCACAGTCTGATGAGCTAGAACTCCATATTGGCGCATCTGCAGTTGATTCATATGCAATGCAAACTTTAGAGCATCTTCGCCAAGCCCATGCTGAGAAAACTCAGGTGTTGATTGAAGCCGGCTTAGGCATTTCACAGTTGCGTCTCCAATGCGAACGCCCAATTATTTTACTCGCTGGCGGCACTGGGTTTTCATACGCAAAATCTATGGCTGATCATTTAAGTGAAATCGGTTGTGAGCGTCCGGTATTGTTCTATTGGGGTGTGCGTGAAGAGTCAGCCTTGTATGCGCATACTGAAATGCAAACATGGGCCGATAGCCGTGAAAACTTTACCTTTATACCAGTAGTTGAAAACCCAACAGCTAGCTGGACAGGCCACACAGGCTACGTACATAAAGCGGTGATGAACGATATCGTATCGCTTGCCCCATATGATATTTACATGGCAGGGCGTTTTGACATGATAGGTATTGTCCGCGATGATTTCCTAGCACATGGTGCAATTCGCGAAAACATGTTCGCCGATGCATTTGCATTTATAAAATAGTATAACCAGAGTAACCAGTTTAATTTTTATCCGTAAGCTGGTTACTGACACTCCCTGACAGCCCGCTATGATTTACTTAGCTCTTCTTAAACAAGGAGAACTATGATGACCACAAATTTA
Organism: Pseudoalteromonas sp. SR44-8; assembly: GCF_014163635.1. NCBI lineage: Bacteria > Pseudomonadati > Pseudomonadota > Gammaproteobacteria > Alteromonadales > Pseudoalteromonadaceae > Pseudoalteromonas > Pseudoalteromonas sp. SR44-8. The sequence continues at coordinate 22,234 of NZ_JACJDS010000039.1, read as the reverse complement.
ATCGAAGTTGTAAATTTCAAACTAAAGACTGATACAAACTTAGCGCAGTTCCACATCGCTAATAATGATTTTCAGCGTTATATTGATAACCAATCAGGCGTACTTTACCGCTCCCTTGCTAAACAAGCCGATACCCAGCAATATAGTAGTATCATTTATTTTGCTACGGTTGCTGATGCCCAAAAACTGCGTGATACATTTTTTGATAATGCTATTTGCCAACAGTACACTTCTCTCATTGCAAAAGAATCGATAAAGCAGGATCGTTTTGAAGTGCTTAGCCAAACAGCTTGCCAACAAAGCTAACACTGTACTTTTGAAAACAAGGATAACCAATGCACAAATCAGAGCGGCTATTTCAATTAGTAAACATACTTAAGAGTCGCCGCTTTGCGATCACTGCAAACGAACTTGCCAATAAATTACAGGTATCTCAGCGAACAATTTATCGCGATATTAAGCACTTACAGAGCTCGGGCGTGCCCGTTGAAGGTGAGGCAGGCACTGGCTATTTAATTACCGATTACGATCTACCACCGATGATGTTTACTCTTGAGGAGCTACAAGCACTGTTGTTAGGTAGTAAAATGGTGAGCGCTTGGACTGATCCACAGTTAGCGGCGAATGCCCAAGCTGCAATGACTAAAATTAATGCAGTGTTGCCTAACAGGTTAAAGCAACGCGTTGCAGAGCTGCCGTATTTAGTCTCTGCATTTCATCACGATAAAAGCCACCAAACGACCACTTTGATACTTCGTAAAGCCATCACTAATAAAACCTGCATTGAATTTCATTATCTGGATGTAAACCAACGACCAACTCAGCGTATTGTCGACCCTTTAGGACTGGTATATTGGGGAGCAAAGTGGACTCTTATCGCTTATTGTCAGTTGCGCAGTGACTACCGAGAGTTTCGCTTAGATCGTATTCAAAGCATTATTCCACTCGCCAAGGCATTTGATACTAATTCACAAAAAAGCTTAGCGCATTATATGGAGTTAGTGAAAGCCAAATACCAAACTCACTCTGATGGTCTGGCTCATAATTAAATTTAGCTGTGATTGTTGTTACCTATCAGCGCAATCAACATAAACAATTTCACAAACGGCCAATCCTTAACCATACTTTGAATAACTCATTAATTGGGAGAGACCCAAATGTTAAACACCAAAGTAAAAGATTTTATGCAGCGCAAGTTACCGCATATAACCCCTGAAACCGAGATGACCACAGCAATTGCAGAACTACAAAAATTCAAACTACTGGGAGCGCCAGTGTTTGATGATAATAAATGTTTAGTGGGCTTTATTTCTGAGCAAGAACTGCTAAAACCGTTAATGCAAAATAGTTATTTTTGTGACGGTGTGGTTAAGGTTTCACAACTGATGCAAACCGAGGTTGTAACCGTCAACGGCGACACCAACATAATGGAACTTGCCGAGCAAATGAAAACCGGTAAACCTAAAAATTACCCCGTTGTTGAAGGCACCAAAGTAATTGGCATGATTGGACGCAGTGATGTACTCAAAGCACTTTTTGATAACTACCTGAGCTGCCAGCAATAATGTGTTTTTCAAGCAATGCCTGACGCTAAGCGAACAAGGCATTGCCATTTGTTTAATGTGCGTTAATTAAGCTAGGGGTGCTCCGTAATATTTATAACCGCCGCATCTTTGGCTTTTATTAATACTGCGCAGTTTTTATCTGATGGTGCTAACGTCACTTTAACAACGTCACTCAACGTCAAATCGTTTACTCTATTTGCGCATCTTAGCGCTATTTCACCAATCTGCTCAGCATTCATTAAAATTGTAAAATTGAGTTTTAGAGGCTGATATACCCAACTTTGCCCTTTAAGCATTGTTTGTTGTAACTTAAACTCTTTATCACTTGATAGACTCTCATTTATAGGCTGCTGTAAAAAATCCATGCTTTGTTCGCTAATTTCAACATTCTCTAATTGAGTCATTGCCTTAATAGCTTGCCCAGCATTAAAAAACTGATTTTTATATAAGTGCCAACGATATAAATTTTGTAGTGTTTTAGAGGCAAGTGATGGTGGTAAGTCTGTATGAAGATAGCCTGCTCTTTCGATACTTTGACCGTAGTTATCCCACTCTTTTTGCGCGTAATAATAGCGACCTTGAATCCAATAAAGTAAAGCCTGCTCTTGTAAGTTTTTGGCATTATCTGATGACATATCGGTCAATAATTTTTCGACTTCAGCGAACCGCTGCTGAGAAAGCAGCTCACTTGCTTGCTCGTAACGAGTATAAAAACCGGGCGTAACAGCGTATCTACCAATACCAATCCCTTCCTTAGTCAAGCGAAGTAACAGCGTTTGCCCAGACGCAATACTGCCTTGCCCATCTGTTGCTGGCGAAAACTCAAGCTTTTCAAAGTATTTTTTTGTACGTGCAGTAAAATATTCTTTATCAGAAATATCGATAATATCAATATCACTCACTTTACCATCGATATCAATTACATAACTTACGTAAGCCCAGCCTTCTAAACGAGTGGCGCTTTGAGTTTTATTTAGCGTATTGTGATTATTAATAAGTTTCGCAGGTATGAATGATTCAGCCTTTACAAAATAACTATTTGCTAAAATCGAAAGAGTAAAAAATATCGTGAAAAATTTCATAGTCAGGTCCTTTAAGGGAATTACATCCTTACTTTATTTAGAAGCGCCATTCTTCTAGTGCAATAAATGTTTTTCTTTCCTGTTGATATTGCAAAAATGCGCTAGATAGCGCATTTCAATCATAAAACTTAAATTAATAAGTAGACGAGGCTTTTAGATCTCGTAAGGCTTGTTTTTCTGCATCGCTTAAATATGCAATCTCAAGCGCATTAACTTGCGCCTTTTCCATATCAACCTGAGTCAGTCCTGCAGCAGGTCCTGCAACCATGTATTCATGTTCAATTTCGATGCCTTCCACTGCGGGATCATCGGTATTAATACACGCTAAAATACCATGATCTAAAAAGCGCTTCAGTGGATGCACATCTAAACTGGCTACTGTGCTGGTTTGCACGTTACTAGTTAGGCACGATTCAATACCTATGCGTTTATCACGTAGGTAATCCATTAGCTTGGCATCTTCAATAGCTTTGACACCATGGCCAATACGCTCAGCACCTAGCTCATTGATTGCTTGCCAAATACTGGCAGCTCCCAGAGCTTCACCGGCGTGAATCGTTGCGCTAAGGTAAGCATCACGTACTTGCTTAAAGTGATCGACAAATAACTCGCCCGGAAAGCCAATTTCATCACCAGCTAAGTCCACTGCAACTAAATCATTTTTAAACGCGAGTAAGGCATCTAACTCTTGCTGGCAAACTTTAGTGCCATAAGTACGTGATAATATACCAACCAGATTAGCTTTAACCGTGCTACTTTGAGTCGCACTTTTAATACCATCAACTACAGCTTCAACCACACCTTGTGGATGTAAGCCTTGGCTTTGTGCCATGTAGTAAGGGCTAAAACGCAGCTCTACATAATCAAGACCTTGTGCTTGCGCATCTTCAATATTTTCGATGGCAATACGCCGACACGCATCGTAATCACCCAATACCGTGACGCCCCAGTCAAGCTTTTGTAAAAAGGCCATTAAGTTAGGCTCAGGATCGATAACTTGCACATGCGGTATTAAGTCTGCAACATTATCAGCAGGCAGCTTAATATTGAACTGACGACCTAAATCAAGAATAGTTTGCGCGCGGACATTGCCATCTAAATGGCGATGGATATCTAGCAAAGGGAGTTTTTTATTGATCATAATTAGCACTCAGTTCAGTTAATTTGCGCGGATCATACGCACTTAAATCGGTAATTCAAGTTTAGATGATTTTGTTTGTATTATTGAGGTCATTTGTCAGCCCCGCTCGATAAAAGTACTAAAAATTAATCAGTACTCTGTTGTAGGTAATGCCATATGGTTTTAAATAGCTTTTCGGCATCGATTGGTTTTGTTAAATAGCCATCCATACCAGCTGCGAGAGCTTTTTTAACATCATCATCATGAGCATTTGCTGACAGAGCAATAATAGGAAGCTGATGTATAAATAGCTCATCACGAATCACTTTAGTGGCTTGCAAACCATCCATATTAGGCATTTGAATATCCATAAGCACTAAATCATAACGGGTTTCAGAGACCTTCTCAATGGCTTCAAAACCGTCACTGGCAACATCAGCAATACACCCTTTGGTTTTTAATATAGCGGTAGCAACATGTTGGTTTAGCGGATTATCTTCCACCAATAGGATCTTAAATTCAGCAAGCGATAAAGTACTCGTGTCAATCTCAGCAAAGAGAGGCTCTAATTGCTCGGCTTTAGTGAGAGGCGAGATACGTGGTAAGGTAAAAGTGAAAGTTGAACCTTGTCCTTCCTCACTTACTAAACTAATATTTCCTCCCATCAATTCAACCAACTTTTTGCAAATACTTAACCCCAAACCTGTACCGCCGAACTGTCGCGAGGTAGAGCTATCGGCTTGTGCAAATGGTTGAAAAAGTTGCTGTTGAGCTACTTGGCTAATACCAATACCAGTATCACTGACACTAAAGTAAGTGACGTCTTGCTGCTGCCATACTTTGAGTGTGATTGTGCCTGTAGCGGTAAACTTAATCGCATTATTTAATAAATTTAGCAAGACCTGCTTTAAACGTATTGGGTCGCTATCTAGCTGTAGATCTGCGCTGTTATCTAGTTCTAATATTAATTTCAGCGACTTAATATCAACGTCGAATTGCACCAAATTAACTAATTCATCAATAAGCTGATTTAGCTCGATAGGCTCTTGTATTAAATCGAGTTTGCCTGCTTCCATTTTAGAGAAATCGAGTACATCATTTAATACTCGCAGCAACACACTCAGCGCACCATCAGCTTGTTCAATATAATGGCGGGCTTGTTGCCAATCTTGCTGCTGCAACGCTAAATAATGCAGACCTTTAATGCCATTGATAGGAGTACGTACTTCATGACTCATATTCGCTAAAAACTGGCTTTTGATTTGACTTGCTTCATCTGCTTTTTGTTTTTCTTGACGCAACACTCGTGTTTGTTGAGCAACTTGCTCGCGCACCTGAATATTGGTGCCGGTCACTGAGATTAAAAAAGTGATCAGTAACCAAACAAATAACATCCCTAATATTTGTGCAAACCAGTACATTATCCATGACGTTTGTGTTGTTGGCTCAAATAGCTGAACTTGCCAAACTCGCTGCCCAATAACTAACTGGTATTCACTCAGCAGTTTGCTATCGTTGCGAGATGCGCGGTAGATTAGTTGTCGCTGCTGCGCATCAGTCACATCGTAGAAGTGCATACTTACTTGACTACGATGATTAAACTGCAAAGTATCAGCCAAGCGCGCTAAGTTAATAACGCCAACCACAAAGCCCCTAAAATCACCTTGAATATCTAAGTCACCAAAAACCGGAAAGAAAAACAATACCCCAGTATCATCATTGTTGCTTTGTACAAGCTTCATCGGTTCGCTAATAATCAACTCATTCAATGCTTTTGATATCATCATCACATTACGGATTTGCGCATTTGAGGCTAAATCAAAACCTACTACCTCTTCATTACCCAACATCGGATGTACATACTGTACAGGGTAATAACTGTCCCGTTTCGTCACACTCTGCCATTGTTGCTCGGGTGATTGCTCTTTTATATAAAATTCATTAAAGCCTTCTAGACGAATTTGTTGTTGGTATTGAGCAACCGTTGATAACGGTACATTTGGCACCCATTCTAGGGCAAGTACTACATTGCTGTAATTAAGTTGAGTTGTAGTAAAACGCTTAAATTCAGCGTAACTGACTTCATCACTACTGGCAAAAAAAGTAGAAAGCAGAACTAAATGCGCCGATACCTCATCTAATTTATGATTTATTTCCAACCGCACTTCAGCTACTTTTGCTTCTTGCTTTTGAATATCTTTGTCTTTTTTCACACTTGCCGCAGCATAAAAGCTAATACTTATAACGACATAAATAAGGATTGAAGGTAAAATTACTTGTAAGCGATGACGCATCTGCTCGTAATTAAAAGCCGCCAATATTAACGGTGTAAAAATTAACACCCCAATACTGTCGCCAATCCACCACGCCACAAAGTTATCAAAAGCGGTATGTACCGGTATTATATTATTGGACACCAATAAGCTAGTGCCTATCGCTGCAGCAATCACACAGCAAGCAGGCCCTGCAATGATCAAGCTTTGTACACTGTGTTTTAAAGAGGATAAGTCTAGCGGAGCTTTAATTATTTTAACGATGCAATAGCAGCCTACCCAGGCCTGCAAAACGGCTGCAAAAGAGACAGCTAAAGCTTGTAAGAAAACCTGCCAATGCAGAATATCAGCAACACGATCGAGATGAATCATATTGGTGAGTAAAGCACCGAGCAAAACCCCAACTAAGGCGCGTCGCCCGCACAATAAAAACCCTGCAAGGGCAATGCCTGATGGTGGCCACGAAGCCACTGCATAACCATCAATAGCGAGCAGCGAATTACTGAAAAACCCAGTAATAAAATAAGCAAAAGTTAAACCAAACGTCAGAGTAAATATATTTTGCAATGCTCTGGCGCTCCTATTCAGGCCTCAACTAACTGTAATTACAAATAAAGGTCGAGTGCTTTTTGTGGTTGTGCGCTTTTACTATAACTAAGCTGTGCTTGTACTAAATATTCTTTGCTGTTCTCTTTGTTTAACGCTTTATCGAACACCCGAGCAGCAAGCTCATACTCACCATGAGCATTAGCTAAGCATGCAAGTGCCAGTAACAATGCTTGATTATCCGGCTCTTTTTTTAAAGTATCTTGTAAACTCGCCTGTAACTTTAATGCGTCTCCAGGGGCGGACACTTTTAATATATGTGCAAGCTCAATGTGCTGCTCTGGTTTTTTCAGCATTTTAAGTAAACTTAATTCAATCTCATTTAAACGCCCAGCTTTTGCCATCGCAGCTAAGTAACAGCTATGCGCTTTTACTTTTACGTTTTTAGATAGTTGCTGATACTTATCGGTTAATTGCGATTCTGGCTGTGCCATAAAGTAGGTGGTTAATAATATCGACCATTGGCTATCTGTTAACGCTTTTTTACTTAGTAAACGCGGCATAAACTGCTCAAGCGCAGTCCATTTTTGCTGTTGCACAAGTACTTCGGCATACAATTTCAGCTCCAGCGCGGTGGCTTTTTTAGCTTCCGCTAACGCTTTTAATTCACTGCTTACTGTGCTGCAATCACCACTGGCTAACCAGAGTTTAGCCGCTTTTAGTTGGTTTGCTGGCGATATTTTCTCAAGTAATCCAATCGCTTTGCTTGTGTCATTATTTTGTAAAGCCGCTTTAGCTAGTAACGCATAGCGCACATCTTGCCAATTATCAGCCACGCTATTGTTTCCCAATGCCAGTTCTAGCTGCTCGCTATCACCATTAATTAAGCTCCATACACCTTGCTCAATCGCCGCTTGTTTACGCTCTTCACTGCGGGCAAAAAAACGATGGCGAGTATTGCTGTATAAAGACAAAATATAACGAATAAGCTTATAAGTTAAATACAAACCCAGCGCGATAACCAAAATGGTCGCGCAAAAAGCGACGATAGACCCTTCAATAGTAGTTTGATTAAACGAAATTAATACATAACCCACTTCACCTATTAACATAGGCGATAAAGCAAGTAATACAGCAACTGCTATAATAACCAATATTAAGCGGATCATTTTGCCCACTCCTTGATCTGCTCAGTACTTTGCAAAGTGATAGCTGGACTAAAGTTTAACTGCTCTTTGCTCAACTCCTGCAGCGCTTTAAGCGTACTTTTAGTTAGTGCTTCATCATGTTGGAAATAATCTTTTACTAATACTTCGGCTTGACTCAGAGCAGTAAAATAAATACTGGCTTGTTTAGTCAAAAGCGCATCTTGAGCTTGCGATAAATATAAACTTAATCGCTGTTGGATCAAATGACGCTCGTACTCTGTCAATAAAGGTTCAATAGCGATATCTTCACGTTGGCGAATTTTAATAAAGTTATCTTTAAATTGCTGCCACGAATTAGCTAAATTTTGCTGCCAATCACTAACGTTTTCGCTCAATACATGTTGCTCTTTTTGATCTACTTCTTGTGGTAATGCCACCGCATTGAAAACGAGCTTATCTACTTGCCCAAGTACACCGTGCAGCTTTAAATAAATTGCTTCTATTGCAACCGGCTCAACAGTGCTAAGCGCTTGCAAATCTTGATATATTGCTTGGCGAATAGCGCCAGTTCCTGGATGCTCTGCTAATAACGTATCTAATCGAGTTAATACTGCCGCCGCTCCATTATAATCATGCTCAGCCCACAGTTTAAACTCAGCCATACGCTGCAAACTAGTCACCTCTTGTGGATTAAGACTATATGTTTGTTGCTCTGCACGCTGCAAGGCGGCTGCTAATTGTTTTGCCGTGTTATCTGCATTTTCAGCTAAGCTAGCAGCAACTTTTTGCTCACTATTAAACAGCGCTTGTTGCAAGGTTTGCTGCGCAACTTTCACTGCTTGCAGCTCTTTACTGAGTAATTGGTTGTCAGCTGATAACTGATTAACTAACAGATTTGCTTGCTGTTGTGTATGAAGTTTTTGGTAAAACTGAAAACCAACACCAGAGGCCACAATCAACGAGATAAGTAATGCTAAGCTGCCAGTTTTACTTATTTTTTGTTTGTTGTTTTGGTTCGTTTCTTGTTTCATAGCAAAGTCTTTTTTTGTTGCCGAAGCAGAGTCTGCAACCTTAGCACTCGCCTTGGTTGAACTGCTTGGCGTTGCTTTAGGGTCAGCAAGCTGTGATGTTGGCTTTGTATCTTCACTCATAATGTTACCTTCGCTAATACAAGTAAACATAGCGCTATCGCTTGCACCTGCAGCAATGTGTATATTTGCCGAGTCAATCTGTTGCGCCGCAAGGTATTCACTAATGCGAGCACTGGCAACATAAAACTGGCACTGTCTGATCCACTCTAATTGTTTTGCGCCCAGTTCCCGAAAAATCGCATCAACTGCCGCATTACTTGTTATGACTATACCTTTAACATCAAGGCTTTGCCAGTGGTCTAGCCAGTCAGTTGCATTACCTTCTACAGGGCCTCGTTGATAAACCACTAAATTATTTAAAAATGCCCCACGTTGCTTTAAGTTTTTTGCAATCGTTGCTCGGCCATCTTTACCTTTGACCAACACTATATTTAGACCATCAACTTGCTGTAATGATTTTAAAGCCAGTAATCCTTCAGAATCATGCAGTTTAGGCACGGCTGCTCGTACGCCAAATGCCTGCCAAATGGCTTCTGCCGTTTGTTCACCTACGGCATAAAATTGCGCTTTAGTATTGATATCGGGTTTAAGTGCCAACAATGCTTTGACAGCATCTTGGGAGATAAAAATAATTTTATCTGCATTCAGTAAAGGGGTCAGTTGAGTATTATCTGGGGTTAAGTAATCAATTTTCAAAACCGGAAATAAAGTCGCCTGATAACCCCCTTGCGACAGTTGCTCTGCAAGGTCGGCGCCTTTTCCATGTGGGCGAGTTATCAGGATCTGTGACATTTATGCGTCTCTATATACTTCAGCTAAAATTTTATCTGCGCCTAAAGCAAGTAACTGTTCAGCCAGTTGCACACCAAGCTGTTCAGCATCAATTGCTTTACCACTGATCTCAGCGCGTAAAATTTCGCTGCCATCAATTGCGCCCACTAAACCACGTAAATGTACTTGCTCGCCATCAACTAAAGCATAAGCGCCAATTGGTACTTGGCAACCACCTTCTAAACGGCGATTCATTGCACGTTCGGCATTAACACGAATACGTGTCTCGTTATGCTCAAGTGGTGCAAGTAACGCTTGGGTAACCTCGTCATCAATACGGCATTCAATACCTACAGCGCCCTGACCATTCGCTGGTAACGATTCTTCTGGTTCAATAAATGCTTTAATACGGTCATGCATCTGTAAACGAATTAATCCAGCAGCAGCTAAAATAATCGCATCATATTGGCCATCATCAAGCTTAGCTAGGCGAGTATTGACGTTACCGCGTAAATCACGAATTTCTAAATCAGGACGCAGTTCACGAATTTGACACTGACGACGCAAACTCGATGTACCAACAATAGCACCTTGTGGTAGCTGTGCAATGTTGGCAAAGGTATTTGACACAAATGCATCGCGTGGATCTTCACGTTCACAAATTGTATGCAGTGCTAACCCTTCAGGAAAATCAACAGGTACATCTTTCATTGAATGCACAGCGATATCTGCACGGCCATCTAACATGGCCTGCTCAAGCTCTTTAACAAATAGTCCTTTGCCACCGATTTTTGCAAGTGGTGTATCAAGAATAATATCTCCTTGTGTCGACATTGGTACTAGCTCAACAGTAATGCCGGCATGGAAATGCTCTAGCTGTGCCTTTACAAATTCAGCCTGCCACAGTGCTAATGCACTTTTACGCGTAGCGATACGAATAAGTTGAGGTTTTTTTGTCACGTTTTCAGTCATAAAAGGAGTCCAATTAATTTTCTTTGCTGAGCCTAAAGGTGAATAAACACTTACTCAGCTAAAATGCGAAATTCTTTTTGTGCCAATAAATGGCCCTGTTCGTCAACAACATCAACACGCCAGTTGCCAACTTGTTCAGGTAAAATAGTTTTATTAGAGTAAGTGCGATACCTAGGAGACGTTACACCAAGCTCAATACTAGCTAGCACTTCATTTTCATAGCGCCAAACATGCTTGACCGTCTGCCCTTGCATATTTTTAAGCTCACTAAAAAATGCCATTGTTTCAGTAAATTCATTTAAACGCACATCCGCTTTAAAAACATTAACGGGCTCACGATCAACCACTTCACGGGTCAATACTGCGCGGCTTACTTTGTCGGTATCAATTTTTGCACCAAGAGCAACGCTGGCAATATGTGCGGATGTAGCAAAACTATCTGGTTGCTCCGCACTAACGTCACTTTCTACTGGCTCATTATTGGTATTTGTAGCAACAATAGTATTAGCTGCAAGTGCTTGGCTTTGTTCGGGCTGATTACTATCAACAATTTGCTGTTCTGGGCTATCAGTTATCATCGCCATTTCTAGCGATTCACTTTTATCATCCACTACACTAGCATCATTACCATCATCAGCATTAATATCAGTGAGCGTCGACGCTTCGCTGACTACCTCAAACTCTGTATTGTCTGCTACCGTTGTTGAAGATGCTAAAGGCGCGTCTTCTTCGCTTGTCTGTGCAACAGACTCGGCGGGGCTATCAAGGGGTTGTTGTTGATCATTTTGCTCAGCATTAACGGAGCTCAACAGGCTATAAGTAAAAATAACTAACGCAAATATCACGAGTAGTATAACTGTAACAATGCGCTGCCAATGCCATTGATAGGTTACCTCAGGCGCGATAGGTGCAGCCTCTCGACTCATACTTGCAGTGATCACTATTTTTTGTTTCATTTTAGCCTCGGCTACTCAACACTATTTAACTTAAGCGCGCGATCAACCAGTGGCGAATAGCCATTAGTTCTTCCCCGCAGAGCTGATGGCCCATTGGGTAATCTTGCCAACTTACATCCATGTTATGCGTTGTAAGTATGTCAAACGCATGACGACCTGCATCATAAGGTACTACTTGATCTTGGCTACCATGAGCCATAAATACCGACAAATCTGTATGTTTAGCTTCAGCCGTTAACTTATCTGGCACGCACATATAAGTCGAAAGCGCCATTACACCTGCCAGTTTCTGAGTTAAACGCGGTGCTAAATGTAGCGCAATAACGCCACCTTGAGAAAAACCAGCCAATATTATTTTATCTGCAGGAATACCTTTACTAAGATCTTGCTCAATCAACTGCTCAACCTTCGCCGCTGATTCGCGTACCCCAGTTTCATCAGCGCGCTTGTCTAGATCCATAGATTTAATATCATACCAAGAACGCATTGCCATACCACCATTTATGGTGACCGGTTGTACCGGAGCATGTGGGAACACAAACCGCACACCTAATTCATCAGGCAATGCAAGTTGCGATGCGACAGGTAAAAATCCATCGCCTGAATCGCCTAAACCATGTAACCAAATAATCGTTGCTTGATGCTGGCCTTTTGCCGCGTATTCTACAAACTCTAAACTCATAGTGCTGATTGCCATTCTACCGTTTGGCCAGCTTGACGCGTTGTTGCTTCATTCATAAACTGCCAAAATTCTGCGCCCGAGCGATTATCAATCCACTTATCGCCACGCAATTCAAAATGGTGACCATTAAACTTAGTCGCAACCCATACTTGATGCAAAGGAGCTTGCTTATTAATCACAATTTTACTGCGATCAGCAAAAATAATCTCCAAAATACCTTGTGCAGATTCATAGTCTAAGTCAGCTTCACAGTCATCCACTTGTTCTTCAATGGTAAACATAAGAGCTTCGGCTAATTGGTGGTATTCATGATCAGTCATTATTGTTTCCTTTTACGGGCATTTAGCCAGATATTCGGTACGAATTGCATGCAGCTAGTGTAACAGGAATAAATTCATCCGCGAATAGCTGCATTTTTTAGATATTCTGTTAATCTGCGATTATAAAGCCAGCAACACGATTAATCTAATGAAAGAGATGCATCTTAAACAATTAAAACGACTTTCCCCACTTGGTGTACTACTCATCACTTTAGCTGGCTGCGGACAAAGCGGGCCACTATATTTGCCAGAAGATAAAGCCGAGCCAAATAAACCACAACAAGTAACAACTCCAGTTACGCAAACACAGTCATCAACAACTGAATCGAAACAGGACCAATAATGGACTTTTTTGACTATAAAAATAATCAGCTGCATGCTGAAGACATCGCTGTCAAGGAGCTCGCCGCACAATACGGTACGCCTTGTTATATATATTCTCGCAAAACCTTTGAGCGTCATTATCTTGCCTTTGCACAGGCCGCGACCAATCATAAAAACTTAGTTTGCTATGCTGTAAAAGCCAATTCAAACATTGCTGTTTTAAATGTGCTGGCACGTTTAGGCTCAGGTTTTGATATTGTTTCTAAAGGTGAGCTTGCCCGCGTCATTGCGGCCGGAGGCGACGCTAGTAAAGTGGTTTTTTCAGGGGTTGCCAAAACAGCTGACGAAATTGCCTACGCACTCAAGCTCGGGATTAAATGTTTTAATGTTGAGTCCGTCTCAGAGCTAGATCGTATTTCACACGTTGCCAGCGAACTTAATTTAGTCGCGCCAATTTCAATTCGTGTAAACCCTGATATCGATGCGAAAACCCATCCGTATATTTCAACGGGTTTAAAAGAAAATAAATTCGGTATAGATATTCTTACTGCAACAAGTGTTTATCAGTATGCTGCGTCATTGCCTGGCCTAAAAATCACCGGGGTTGATTGTCACATTGGCTCACAGCTGACTGAAATCAAACCATTTCTCGAAGCACTAGACAAAGTACTGGCTCTAATTGACGATTTAAAAGCCAACGGTATTGAACTCAGCCATTTAGATATTGGCGGCGGTTTAGGCGTACCATACAATGGCGAAGCGCCACCGCATCCAAGTGAATATGTGGCACATATCACCGATCGTTTAACTGATTATCAACACTTAGAGCTTATTTTTGAACCGGGCCGTGCGATTGCTGCCAATGCGGGTATTTTGGTTACAAAAGTTGAGTTTATAAAACAAAACCAAGATAAGTTTTTTGCAATCGTTGATGCCGGTATGAACGATATGTTGCGCCCTGCTTTATATCAAGCATGGCAAAAAATTGTGCCGGTAACGCCTCGTAATGACGACACACCCACATACAACTTTGATATTGTCGGTCCGGTGTGTGAAACCGGTGACTTTTTAGGTAAAGATCGCCTGTTAGCCTTACAACAAGGTGATTTACTTGCCCAGCGCAGCGCTGGTGCCTACGGCTTTACCATGAGCTCAAATTATAACTCACGGCCACGTGTGGCAGAGATCATGGTCGATGGCGAGCAGAGTCATTTGATCCGCGCGCGTGAAACTCTGGAAAGTCTATGGCAAGGCGAGAAAATTTTACCATAAACTTTTTGTAACGAGGCTGCTCTGTGGCATGATTAGCGCAGAGCAACCCGAATTAGAGCGCTATGTTAGTTAATTTTTCCAAAATGCACGGCCTAGGCAACGATTTTGTTGTAATTGATAACATTACACAAAACGTTTTCTTGTCACGAGACCAAATAAAAAAACTGGCAGATCGCCATTTCGGCATCGGCTTTGACCAACTATTAATGGTTGAAGCGCCTTATTCTCCCGATCTTGATTTCCATTATCGTATTTTTAATGCTGACGGTAACGAAGTAGAACAATGCGGCAATGGTGCTCGGTGTTTTGCCCGTTTTGTACGGATGAAAGGCCTTACTAATAAACATAAAGTCACCGTATCTACCAAATCAGGTAATTTAACCTTATACATAGAAAAAGATGGCCAAGTCACCGTCAACATGGGTCACCCTAATTTCGAACCGAGCAAAATTCCACTCAAAGCGACTAAGCGTGAACTGACTTATATTATTCGAGCAGAAGAACACACCGTATTTAGTGGTGCAGTATCAATGGGTAACCCACATTGTGTACTTGAAGTTGATGATATAGAGACAGCTGACGTCAGCACTTTAGGCCCGCTACTTGAAAATCATGAACGTTTTCCACAGCGCGTTAACGTGGGCTTTATGCAAGTGATTAATTCTGAGCATATTAAATTGCGAGTTTGGGAACGTGGCGTTAACGAAACGCTCGCCTGCGGTACAGGCGCATGTGCAGCAATGGTAATTGGCCAAATTCAAAGTAAATTATCCACTACAGTACAGGTCGATTTACCGGGCGGTAGTTTGCAAATTCGCTGGCAAGGTGAAGGCCATCCAGTGCGAATGACCGGCCCTGCAGAGCATGTATTTGATGGGCAGGTCGCTTTATGAGTAACTCAAACGACCAAGTAACTAGTGAGCAAGTGAGTGAGTTTTTACAACAAAACCCATTGTTTTTAGCTCAAAATCCAGCACTATTAGCCCAACTTGAGCTGCAGCAAGCACAAGGCGCAACCTCATTAGTGCACATTCAACAGCGTCAATTGCGTGAACACAACACCATGTTGAAAAGCAAAATTGACAGCTTAATTAAGCACGCAAAAGAAAATGAGCTAATTTATGGCTTGTTCAGCGAGTGTCATCGCCAGCTTTGGACTAACTACGACTTTAAAACTTTAGCAATAAACTTACGCAATATTATTTGTACTAATCCGGCGATTAATGAATGCCACTTGCTTAAGTATGATAAAAAGTTTGCGCAACTAATTGAACACCGCTTAGAGCATAATGGCGTTTATCTGGGTCGCGTAAATCAGCAAGAGCGAGATTTACTGTTCAGCCCTGCTACACAATCAACTGCGCTCTATTTAATTGGTAACAGTCAGCACCCTATCGCTATTTTGGCCTTTGGCAGTGATGATGCAAACCACTTCGAACCGGCAAAAGATAGTTTATTTGTACTTGAGTTTGTTCGCTCACTGCAACTTAGACTGTTGGAATTGGAACTAGAGCAGGCATGAGCGAGCAGCAGCCGCCAAATGTTGATCAATTATGTGACAAACTAAGCGATAAGTGGCGCACGCCAATCCTATTATTTAGTGATTATCTGCGCTTCGAAAGACAATACTCACCACACACTATCAGCCAGTACACCAGCCAACTTAACTTCGCTGCATTGTATTTCAGCAAACTGTGTAATGATTGGTCAAGCGTACAGGGTGAGCATATACGCCGTTACAGCATGCAGCTTAGAAGCAAGCAACTAAGTGGCCGTACGATTAGTTTAAAGCTCAGCTGCATTCGCAGTTTGTATAAGTTTTTAAAGACCAAAGATAACAGTCAACAAAACCATTATCATAATCCGGCAGAAGCAATCAAAGGCCCCAAGTTTGCCAAACCCCTGCCTAAAAACCTTGATGTAGACCAAATGGCACGGTTACTTGATATTCACGATGATGATCCTCTTGCAGTTCGCGATCAGGCGATGATGGAGCTGATGTATTCGTCTGGCTTACGAATTAGTGAGTTAGTTGGTGCCAATATACAAGATATAAATCGCAGTGCGGGGGAAATATTAGTCCGCGGTAAGGGCAACAAAGAACGCCTGTTACCAGTGGGAGGCAAAGCGCTAGAATCATTAAATAAATGGCTTAAACTACGCCCTCAATTTGCTCATCCAGAAGAAATTGCAGTATTTGTCAGTAGCAAAAAGTGCCGTATTTCAGCACGTCACGTTCGACTTCGCATGCAAGAGTGGGGAATAAAACAAGGTATTAGCAGCCAAGTACACCCACATAAATTACGCCATTCATTTGCATCACATATTTTAGAATCATCGGGTGACTTGCGAGCAGTACAAGAGTTATTGGGTCACAGCAGTTTATCGGCCACCCAAGTGTATACCCATTTAGATTTTCAGCATTTAGCTAAAGTGTATGACAACACGCACCCTCGCGCTAAAAAACGTTCAAATACCGACTAGCAAGGAGCTTATATGATCCGCTTTAATCGTGCCATTTCACCTTTTACCGTATTGAGTTTTGACTTAGACGACACCTTATACAATAACCATCCGATAATTACAGCAGCCGTTCAAGCACAGATAAATTATCTAAATGCATTGCCAAACTGGCAAGCACAAGGTAAAGACTATTGGCAACAGTGCCGTGAGCAGGCGCTACTTGATAACCCCGAGTTAGTCGACAATGTTACGCAGTGGCGCAAAAGCACTCTGCGTACAGCACTGGCAAAGCTCGGTTATCAAAACGCAGAGCTCGAACACCATGCTAATAATGCTTATCAAGCATTTGCTGATGCCCGCAGCCAAATTGTAGTGGATGATAAAGTGCTCGATTTACTTTCACAACTGAGTAAACGCTATCGCTTAATTGCTATTACCAATGGTAATGTAGAAATTGAACGTTTTAACTTAAATGGTGTATTTGAACTGGTTTTACAAGCAGGTATTCACGGTAAAGCTAAACCTCATACCACGATGTTTGAACAGGCCGCCGCCGCGCTTGGCGTCCCAACCCAGCACATTTTGCACATTGGTGATAGTTTAGACACCGATGTACAAGGTGCGCATAATGCGGGTTGTCAGTCACTTTGGTTAAATGACCAACCAGCTAAATATGCCTACAAAGGCTTAGCCGATATTGAAATAACTGATATTCAAGCGCTTAAACACTTTTTAAGCCAGCCATAATATTCTAGGAGCGAGCAATGAAAGGGACTGCTGTTACTAAATTTATCACGCTGCTGCTACTGCTATCAGTGGCACTTAATGGCTATTTATTGTGGCCACAACAGCAAGCAACAGCCCCACAAGCAGCCGTTAAATTGTCGCCATCAGTTATCGTTGAAAACAATCAGCAATCACTCTATCAGCAAGCTCTACAGCAATTTAATCAGCGACAGTTTACGGCTGCCTTAGCCAGCTACCAAGCATTAACTACAAGCCAGCCATTACAAGCTGAACAACTTTACTTTTTATGGTTAGATAAACTCGATAACTGGTTAAAAAATAATGAGCTCACAGTTGCTGAGACTTTTTTGCAATTATTTTTAAATAGCTATCCATACGATATAAATATGTTACAGCTTGATGCCGAACGTTTAGTGAAAAACCAGCAGCTACACCAAGCTATTGTTGCGTTATTATCATTGCAATCACTTGCCAATGAAAGCCAGCAAGCAGCCATTAATATGCGTTTAATACAATTGACCATGGCACAAATAAAAACGCTTACAGAGCAGCACGCGTGGCAAAAAACCATTAATCAAACCTTAGTGTGGCTTGATTATGATAACGAAAATCCTAATTACTTATTCGCACTCGCTAATGCATATTACCATCTCGGTGACCTGCTAAGCGCGCAAGCAACATTAGATCGCTTTCCTTTGGAGCATCCATTACAAGCGAAAGTTGCTGAATTACAAACACGCATAGCACAAGCGCAAAGCGGTATTGATCTGGTGCCATTACGTCCATACGGCGCACACTATTTATTAGATATGCAAATCAACGATGCGCTCAATACCCAACTAATGATAGATACCGGGGCAAGCTTTACCGTATTACCAAATAACGTATTTCAAGCATTACGGCCAATACCCGACTATATTGATAGCTTAAGCATCAATACCGCCAACGGCCAAGTAATCGCAAAACGTTACCAACTTGATTCAATTTTAATTGGCCAGCAATATATTGAAAACTTTGAAGTGTTAGTAATTGATAACCATAGTGGGTATGGATTACTCGGCATGAATTTTTTACAGTTGTTTAAATTTAATATTAATCAACAAACTAATCAGCTAGAGTTAGCTAAATAAGGATGACTATGACACTCAACGATTTTTTAAGCCGTCTGGCTAATGAGCCACACACCATTGCATTTGCCGATACGATGGCAGTGATTGAAGCAAACTATACTTTTACAGCCTGCGCATTCAATAACCACGGCTTAAAAAGTGCCGTTGGTGAAAATAATGGCTCATGTAAAATTTTTGCTTTTGCTAAACTAAACCAACTAAGTAAACAAAATACTCTAGATTGCTTTGGCGCGTTTTATCGTGATGATGTACTTGGCAATCCTAATGAGCACGATCACATGAACATTCGCACATTTATGTTAGCACCAGAAGTAACCCCCTTCTTGGGCATTACTTTTGATGGCGAACCATTAACAGCTAACTAAGTGATTTTTCCATAAAGTAGCGGGTGCCAGAGCGAGGATAATTATCGAGTTGATATTTAACTTCATAACCACGATGTTCATAAAATGGTTTAGCTTGAAAATCTAAAGTATCAAGCTGAACTTGCAGCGCACCTAACTGCTTACCCTTTAATTCGATCGCGCTAAGTAACTTACTAGCTAGGCCTTGACCGCGTGCTTTTTCATCACACCAAAGCCAATTTATTTGTAACCAGTTACCAAATAATTGAGCAGCTACAGCCGCCACCACTTGCTGATTTTCATCAACAAATTTACACCCCAATGGCAGTCTTTGTGCATCAAAGTGAGCTTGATTATAAGCAACTATTTGCTCACGCAATAACTGTTCTAATACCTGTGAATCATCATTTTCAAACTGATACATGGTCGCTTTTTACCAAGTTAAAAGGTCAGTTTAAATGACTAACAAGTTAATATAAATGATTTTTACCGTAAGGCACCTCAAGCATATTACTGCCCACTTTTTCAGGCTGGCCACACATTTCATCGTATGCGCTGGTATGACGCAATACCATTTGCGCATAACTAAGGTGGTCGAGTCGTTTTTGAATATGCAATGGGCTTAAGCCACGAATAAACTCCCCCTGCTCATCCGTTACATAATACTCAACATTGTTGATCATCACCGACACTTGGTATAAAGCCATTTCCAATGAGTGAACAATAACTTTTTGCAAAGGCTGATGGTTTTTAAGTTCTGATAATTTTATCGCCATGGTGAAACCCTTTTTACAGTGGATTAAGTTATCTGTACGTTGCTTTGATATACTTTGATCAATTTAAACCGAAGCGACTTAATTTATGAGCGAGAAAACTCGTCTAGCTAAATACCTTGCCCATGCTGGCGTTTGTTCTCGTAAACAAGCCTCGCGGCTGATTGATGAAGGTGTGGTGAGCGTAAATAATCGCCCAGCCAATCATATTGATCACGTTGATGATAACGACGATATACGCGTCAATAACACGCGCGTACAAGGTAAAGCAACGCGCGTTTATTATGCCTATCACAAACCGGTAGGAATTGATTGTAAACTCAATCAACATGACCCTAGCAGCTTAATTCACCATCTACCAACAGACACCCGCGTATACCCCATTGGCAGGCTAGATAAAGATTCTCGTGGTCTGTTAATACTGACTAATGATGGTGAATTTTGTAATCAGCTGATCCATCCTGACTTCCACCAGCCAAAACGTTATTTAGTCACTGTTGATAAACCGCTTAATGATGGCTTTAGCCAAAAAATGGCAAATGGTGTGCCTGTTGATAAACATATCACACTGCCATGCACCGTGGAGAAAGTAGCCGACTGCCAATTTAGTATTATTTTAAAGCAAGGGCTGAATCGCCAAATCCGAAAAATGGCCCATTACTGTGGCTATAAAGTGATTGATCTTTACCGAGAACAAATTGCCGAGCTTAATTTGGCCACCCTAAGCCTGCCAGAAAATACCTATCGTAAAATAAATAAATCTGACATTTTAAAAAACTAATTATTTTTATATAAAATAGTTGCAAAGTTTGATTACAGGTGTAATCTTAAGTTAAAGATTACACCTGTAGGCAATATATATATGATTGAATTATCAAAAGCAGAATTTGAAGTGCTCGATGCACTTTGGCTGAACTACCCTGCTACAGCAAGCCAAATTATCGAGCGTTTAAGCGATGATAAACAATGGCACGAAAAAACCATTAAAACCTTACTCGGTCGGTTAGTAAAAAAAGGCGCACTCAGCTTTGAAAAAGATGGCCGCCAGTATATTTACACTCCTTGCATGGAACGCGCTGAATACACGCTAAAAGAAAGTCAAAATTTTATTGAGCGTTTTTTTAGTGGCCGTATCGCGCCGTTAGTCAGCGGTTTTGCTAAATCTGAGCAACTTTCTCAACAAGACATCAACGAACTTAAAAAGGTGATTGATGACTGGGAAAAACAGCAAAAGTAAGGGCTTAATATGTTAGAAAACACCTTTAACTGGCTTCTTGAGCAGCAACTATTAATCAGCTTACTGATACTCAGTTTGCTGGTTTTAGAACGCTATTCACTAAAATGGCTCAATGCTAACTTTGTCTATAAGTTATGGCTAATGTTACCAATCACATTACTGCTAGCAAATATGCCAGAGCATTTTAAGCCGCTGCCAAACAACGTCATTAGCACTATGCTGATCAGCCCCAAGCAAGGTTTTTCAACAACGATTAGTATTAGTTGGGTACTAGTTTATAGCGCTATATTTAGCATACTGGCGTTAACTGCCATCGTGGTACACCTGCGGTTTATCAACCAATTACGATTAACCAATCTTGATGATAAAGTGCTGATTGACGCACACCCCGACATGCAACTATTACAAAGTAGCGCCGTTAGTACACCAATGGTTATAGGGCTATTCAGTAATCAGCTAGTCCTACCAACCGCCTATACACAACACATTGATAGCACTGCGTTAACGCTGATCATTGAACATGAAAAAGTACATATAAAACGCGCCGATAATTTATTTAATGCGCTGGCATTAATGGCCACATTGCTGATTTGGTTTAATCCACTGGCTTGGCTTGGCTACATGAACTTTAGACGCTTGCAAGAGCTGTCGTGCGACGAAAAAGTACTGACCAATAAAACTACTCAACAACGCATTTTATACAGTAAAGCTCTGATCAACTGTGCAGCAAATAGCCGTGCAGGGTTAATAGCTTACTCACACTATGGAGATAAAAACACGATGTTACAACGACTCAATCAAATCAAACACACCGGCAATAGCTCAATGATTGCCAAAGGCGCTTTACTTATTTTTGCAGCGGGTATGATCAGCAGCTTTGCTATCGCAAAACAACCAGAAGCAATAAGTAAGGTGCAAGCTATTTCACCCATCATGCGTATTGAGCCTCTTTACCCGATACAGGCAGCTGAACAAGGTATAAGCGGTTCAGTAGTATTAAAATACGATATTAGCCCAGCCGGAAAGACACAAAATGTGTCGGTTGTGAATGCCAAACCTGAAAGAGTATTCGATAAAGAGGCAAAAAAAGCGCTAATGCAATGGCAATATAAGCCTTCAAATTCAGGCTTTAAAGATGTATTGGTACAGTTAGACTTTGCAATTGACAGTAATTACAAATCAGAAGAACTGATTGAAAAGGTGACTGTTGCGGCTAAGTAAATTTTAACAACCAAGACCCTAAAGCAAGCGCCTTATTGAAGCCGCTTGCTTTAGCGTTTTAAAAAACAAAGCTTATACCAATCGACTTAAATATTTAACCATTCTAGCGAGCTAAATAAAGCGCTAACTGCGTTATAATTTTTTCAAGTAGAACAACTACATGTCAAAATTTACGCCTTGTTATCACTGTATTTATC